>NZ_AP023422.1 GCF_018408705.1 Pusillibacter faecalis | reverse complement strand
CGGGAGTTTACAGCGGCCAATGTAGACCGCGACCGGTCGGGGCAGAACATCGTCTTTGTCAACGAGGATCTGAAGCAGGTCTATCACGAGCTGTTTGACGCGGCGCTGGAGATCTACAACGCCGGGAAGAAAAAGACCAGAGATAAGATCCCGGACTATTACGAGCATATCCGGCAGAGTAAGCAAGAGAAGCTGTTCCATGAGGCCATCTTCCAGATCGGAAATCTCAGCGACTGCGGCTGCGGCTCGGAGGGTGGCCGGCGGGCAGCCGAGGCGCTGACGGAGTTCGCAAAAACCTTTCAGGAGCGCAACCCCCATCTCCGGGTGTTCAACATGGTGCTGCATATGGACGAGGCCACGCCGCACCTTCATGTAGACTATATCCCGGTGGCAACGGAGCAGACGCGGGGCCTGTCTACGAGGGTGTCCATGAAGCAGGCGCTCAAGCAGCAGGGATTTACCGGGCTTGGCCGGAAACAGACCGAATGGAAGGCTTGGATGGATCGGGAGAAGGACATGCTGACAGAGATCGCCCAGCAGCACGAATTTGAAATCATTTCTCTTGGCAGCAACCGGCGGCACATGGACTTGCCGGAGTACCGGGCGGCGATACAGGAGGCCGAGGCCGTGCAAGAGCAGACGGTGGCATCCACGCAGGAGCTGACAGACCTGCAGGAGCAGAGGACGGAGCTGAAGCGGGAAATCAAGTCGCTCTCCGGCGCTTCTGCGGCGCTGAAGGCCGCAGAACGGGTGCGGGTGGACTTTGATGCTATCCGACCGGAAAAAACGCTCACAGGAGCTGTCAAGGGCGTTACGGTGGAGCAGATCAGGGAACTCAAGGCTGCGGCCATGAGCGGCGCAGCGTCGAAGCAGGAAAATGTGGAGCTGAAAAAGGAAAATGCTGCGCTGAGAAAAGACAAGGCCGAGCTGCAAAAAAAGGTTCCGTCTATCATGGATCGGATGGAAGCTGCGGCAAAACAGAACCAGCTTGAACGACTCCGGTATGAGAACATGGAACTGAAAGAGGCGCTGGAGGAAGAACGGAGCTTTTCCGACCGGCTGCTGGAGGGCATCGACCGGGTGCTGGATATGCTGGAGCGGCACCTGCCGAAGCAGCTTCTTGACCTCGTCGATAAGGCGCGGGATCTGCTGCCGGAGCATCAGTCCTACCGGCAGGAACAGCAGCGAGAGAAAGGCCATTCCTGGGGTGACATGAGCCTGTGAAAATAGCCTGTCCGAAGGCCCTTGCAAACGCCTTTCGGACAGGCTATAATGACAGGTGAAAAGGTAAAAAAAAATATATTGATAATATATGCCCCCCTAAGAGCCTCTGGCTCAAAAAGACGAAAGAAAATTTTCTCTCTGGATCGGGAGAAAGTCGGAGGGGAAATGGGGGTGTGCTGAGGGGTGTGGGAATGTGGTAAACCCAACGGGTTTTCCATCATTTCCATGCCCCTCAGCGAGGGGGAAAGGGGGAGGTGACTTTCTCTTTAAGGCCCCGCAGGGGAAGCTCTTTGGCTCCCCCTTCCCCCCTTCCCGCCCGCAGGCGGGTCCCGCCGCAGCGGACTTTTCTTTTGCTTCTTTTTTCTTTTCTGGACTGGAGGTATTTTATGACGATGAATCAGCAGGCTGCGCTGGAGCGGCAGCGGGCGCTTTACCGGGAGAAGAACGCCCATCTCGGAAAGTATCTGGAGCCGGTGGAGCCGTTTGAGTTTTACCGGGAGATTTTCCCTGAGGGATCGTTTGAGCGCAGAGGTCACTTTGAGGATGCCAAGGGAAATGGTATCGCTCTGGTGGTACCACCGAAAAACGGTGTTGCGCTGGAGATCCAGGGAGACGGCAAAGCCCACCGTCATGTGATCACAGATGAACTGAAAGAGCTGGAGGACATCAAGGACACGGAGTTTACGATCATGTCCCCGATTTCGTATTTCGGTCGGAAGCGAAATGGGAAAAACGCACGGTATCTCTATGCGATGGTGTTCGATCTGGACGGCGTGGGTATGCCGCAGCTCCGTGACACGCTGCATCAGATGAACAAGGACATTATTCCCAAGGCTACCTTCGTGGTAAACAGCGGGACGGGGCTGCATCTGTATTATGTGCTGACCGAGCCGATCCCTATGTACCCGCACAATCAGAAGATTTTGAAAGAGCTGAAATACGCTCTCACCCGGCAGATCTGGAACAGGTTTACCTCGTCCATCCGTGAGCCGCAGATGCAGGGTATTTTGCAGGGCTTCCGTGTGGTGGGAACCGGCACAAAGCTGGGAAAGGAATATCCCGTGGTGGCCTATCGGTATGGCGGTGCGGTGGAGCTGGAGAAGCTGTTTGACTATATCCCAGACAGCAACGGTGAGCAGCAGCGCATACAGGCGCTCATGCGAAAGAGCCGCCTGTCACTGGCCGAGGCAAAAGAGAAGTACCCAGACTGGTATGAGCGCCGGGTGGTGAAGAAGGAACGTCGGGGGCGCTGGACGGTGAAGCGGGATCTCTATGACTGGTGGCTGCATCGGATCGCCGACGAGATCCGTGTGGGCCATCGGTTCTACGGGATTATGACGCTTGCCATCTATGCCAAAAAGTGCGGCATAGACGAAGAAGAGCTGCGCCATGACGCTTTCGCGCTGATTAAGCCATACGACGATATGAGCGTGGAGGACATCAACCGCTTTACGAAGGACGATGTGGTGTGTGCTCTGGAGATGTTCAATGAGGACTATGTGACTTTTCCGAGGGATGATATTGCAAAGATATCTGGTCTGACTATGCCGGTCAATAAGCGGAATTGGCGCAAGCAAAAAGACCATTTGGAGATTGCAAGGGCCATTAGGGATATTGGGGTTCGGCAAAAGGGAAAAAAGGATTGGAGAGATGGAAACGGCAGGCATAATGCGGAATGGGAGGTCTATAGGTGGCGGCAGCAGCACCCGGAAGGGCGCAAGGCGGACTGTATCCGAGATACTGGTCTGAGCAAGCCAACGGTCTACAAATGGTGGGACAGTGAGCCGCCTGCGGTGTGGCAGGAGGATGGTCACATGGTCGCCAGAGTCCGGCCGTCCCAGGCACTGAGCGATTTGCTGGTGGAGGCTTTGAAAAAGGACGGAGATTAGGGGCTATTTGGGGGCCTTTATCCCCGCAGGACGGCGTTTGCGGTGCGCTGAGGGTAGAGATGCTGACCCGCTCTGAAAAGCGGCCCAGAGGGGCGACAAAGAGGCTTTTTCTCCTTCTATGCGTCCGCAATACGGCGAGGGCAGCATTGCAGGTGGGAACCGAGGAATGATATTGACAATGTAAATAAAATCGAATACAATAGAAATACTAAAGGAAGAAAGGGGCTGAAATTATGGCAAGCACGAATATCAATATCCGCATGGATACTGACTTGAAGATGCAGTTTGAGGCTTTTTGCGCTGATATGGGAATGACGATGACAACCGCTTTCAATGTTTTTGCAAAAAAGGCGGTGCGTGAGTATCGTATTCCCTTTGAGATCAGCGGCGAAGTGCCGAATGCTGTCACGAGAAAAGCAATCGAGGACGTAGAGAATGGGATTGGAATGAGCAGGGCTTTTTCCTCCGTAAAAGAGCTGATGGAGGATCTGAATGCTGACGATTAAGTATCAGACGGCCTTTAAGAAGGACTATAAGAGAATTGTCCGGAGAGGCTATGACGTGCGGCTGCTGGAGGAAGTAATTAGTATTTTGGCGGAACAAAAGCCGCTGCCGGAGATATATCGGGATCATAACTTGTCCGGAGATTATATCGGGTGCAGGGAATGCCATATAACTCCGGACTGGCTTTTGATCTATGAAATCAAGAATGATGAGCTTGTTCTCTGCTTGACCAGAACGGGAACGCATAGTGACTTGTTCTGAAAAATGAGAGGGAGAGCGTGGTGATACGGTGGCAAAAACGATCCGGCAGATAGCCGACGAGATAGGGGTATCAAAGACAGCGGTAAGTAAGCAAATCGCAAACCTTGGTTTGCGATCAGGTTTGCGAAAAAACGGAAACCAGTTTGCGATTGATGAACAACAAGAAGCGTTGATAAAACAGGCTTTTTTTGAAAAAACGAAAACTGAAATCGAAAACCAATCGCAAACTAAAACGCAAACCGAAAACCACGAAGTTGGCGATTTAGTTTGCGTTTTACGGGCCACCATCGACACGCTACAAGGGCAGCTTGAAGTGAAAGACCGGCAGATCGAGCAGCAGGCTAAGACCATTACCCGGCTCACTGACGCGCTGACCGCCGCACAGCAGACGGTGCAGGCAGCGCAGGCACTTCATGCCGGAACGATGCACCAGCAGCGTCTTTCTAGTGAGGTTGGATGTGCTGTTGCTTCGGTAGAGCTGGAACGACCTAAGAGTTTTTGGAGTAAGATTTTTAGAAAATAGAAATGAAGGTGTAACAATGGAATTTATTGCGGCTATTATAACATTTATTGCAGGCTATTTGGGCGCAACAATGGGAGCGGTTATGAATTGGCCGGATGCGGGAGCTATTGTTGCAATAACGGTTATGGGTTTTTTCATTCTAAAAAGAATGAAAAAAGACGAGTAAAAAAGCTGCAGAGAAGCCTCTGCAGCTTTTTTGTTAGGTCACGCTTTTATTTTAGTAGGTAACGGTGACAGCTCTTGCAACGTAAGGGACTACGGTAGCTACGCTGGCGGAGAAACTTGGTGTGCCGTTTACATCAATTCCAACGCTAATATCGCCGAAACCAATGGTCTTGTGTGCGTATCCAGCTTGGATATTTACGCTTTCATCGGCAATCATGCCGTAGCGAATGTATGCACTGAAGTAATAGTCCCTTGCACCACCGGTGCAATAATCACATCTTGGAGAAATTGGAACAAAGTGCATTACAGGAATAAATCGTTCATAGTCAAAGCTTAAATCTTCATCGATGGTGTTGGAACTTGATACACTTCGATTTTTGTATGTTTTTTGTGTGCAGCCGCTGGTACAGGTGAAAGTTTGAGAAACAGAACCATATTCACTATAACTGTCATCGAAAGTTCCAGAAGTGCCCAAAACAAAGGCGTCTTGCAATGCAATAGCAGGATATTCTTGCCATGTTCCCCTTGCCCATACGGAATAGTATTTCTCACGGCCAACAGTTTTGATGTAACTGTAATTTGTAGTGATTTTCATATATCCATCATCTGATGTCCAATCGGCTAAAGGAATAGCGTCAAAATTGGAAACGATGGTGTTTCCTTCATCATCAACTCGTACATAAGAAGATGAAGTGCTGATGTTATCATAGGTGAGGAAAGAAAGAATTTCTTCTTCGGGTAAATCTTGGTACTCTTGACCGGTGTAGTCCAAAATATAAGTTGCAATTTCGTAATCAGAAATGGCAGGATTTGCAGTGTGCACAGCATTCACAAAGTCGTCCAAATTATTAAAGGTGTTCGTAATTGCTCCACTTTCACTGGTTGTTTGCGTAACTTGAATTGTTGCGTCTGCGATAGCAGATAAGTCAGTTGAACTGTCGGCTGCAAAAGCGGTAGCAGACATAGTGCAGACCATAGCGAGAGAAAGAATAATCGATAAGGATTTTTTCATGTAAAGACCTCCTTTTACTTTGGTGGGCAGGTATGCTTAAACTGAGTATATCGGCCCATGGGAATCACCTCTTTCTGTGGATGGGATTTAAACAAATTATACTAAAAATCGATGATAATGGCAAGATAATTTTGCTAAAATGACTCGGGCCTGATAATGAGTGTCCCTTGCTGGAGGCAGAGGCAGCGCATGACCGGCAGCACAAGCGACCGATAGACGCAGCCAGCTCCAGCAGTCCACGCGGAAGCGCGCAAAAGCACTTTCATACTGCCAGCCCATAAAGGGCGGCGGTGTGAAAGTGCTTTTGCGTTACTTTCTCACCAGAAAGTAACAAAGAGGTTGCCTTATCGGTAGCTGTATGGTAAAATGGGAGCAAGATAAAATACGGGAAAACGGTGCAGAAGAAAGGACGGGTGAGCGGTATCGGCACAACCATTTCTGGCATGATGGGACAGGGTAGTATCCGGCATAACAACCGGGAGTTTACAGCGGCCAATGTAGACCGCGACCGGTCGGGGCAGAACATCGTCTTTGTCAACGAGGATCTGAAGCAGGTCTATCACGAGCTGTTTGACGCGGCGCTGGAGATCTACAACGCCGGGAAGAAAAAGACCAGAGATAAGATCCCGGACTATTACGAGCATATCCGGCAGAGTAAGCAAGAGAAGCTGTTCCATGAGGCCATCTTCCAGATCGGAAATCTCAGCGACTGCGGCTGCGGCTCGGAGGGTGGCCGGCGGGCAGCCGAGGCGCTGACGGAGTTCGCAAAAACCTTTCAGGAGCGCAACCCCCATCTCCGGGTGTTCAACATGGTGCTGCATATGGACGAGGCCACGCCGCACCTTCATGTAGACTATATCCCGGTGGCAACGGAGCAGACGCGGGGCCTGTCTACGAGGGTGTCCATGAAGCAGGCGCTCAAGCAGCAGGGATTTACCGGGCTTGGCCGGAAACAGACCGAATGGAAGGCTTGGATGGATCGGGAGAAGGACATGCTGACAGAGATCGCCCAGCAGCACGAATTTGAAATCATTTCTCTTGGCAGCAACCGGCGGCACATGGACTTGCCGGAGTACCGGGCGGCGATACAGGAGGCCGAGGCCGTGCAAGAGCAGACGGTGGCATCCACGCAGGAGCTGACAGACCTGCAGGAGCAGAGGACGGAGCTGAAGCGGGAAATCAAGTCGCTCTCCGGCGCTTCTGCGGCGCTGAAGGCCGCAGAACGGGTGCGGGTGGACTTTGATGCTATCCGACCGGAAAAAACGCTCACAGGAGCTGTCAAGGGCGTTACGGTGGAGCAGATCAGGGAACTCAAGGCTGCGGCCATGAGCGGCGCAGCGTCGAAGCAGGAAAATGTGGAGCTGAAAAAGGAAAATGCTGCGCTGAGAAAAGACAAGGCCGAGCTGCAAAAAAAGGTTCCGTCTATCATGGATCGGATGGAAGCTGCGGCAAAACAGAACCAGCTTGAACGACTCCGGTATGAGAACATGGAACTGAAAGAGGCGCTGGAGGAAGAACGGAGCTTTTCCGACCGGCTGCTGGAGGGCATCGACCGGGTGCTGGATATGCTGGAGCGGCACCTGCCGAAGCAGCTTCTTGACCTCGTCGATAAGGCGCGGGATCTGCTGCCGGAGCATCAGTCCTACCGGCAGGAACAGCAGCGAGAGAAAGGCCATTCCTGGGGTGACATGAGCCTGTGAAAATAGCCTGTCCGAAGGCCCTTGCAAACGCCTTTCGGACAGGCTATAATGACAGGTGAAAAGGTAAAAAAAATATATTGATAATATATGCCCCCCTAAGAGCCTCTGGCTCAAAAAGACGAAAGAAAATTTTCTCTCTGGATCGGGAGAAAGTCGGAGGGGAAATGGGGGTGTGCTGAGGGGTGTGGGAATGTGGTAAACCCAACGGGTTTTCCATCATTTCCATGCCCCTCAGCGAGGGGGAAAGGGGGAGGTGACTTTCTCTTTAAGGCCCCGCAGGGGAAGCTCTTTGGCTCCCCCTTCCCCCCTTCCCGCCCGCAGGCGGGTCCCGCCGCAGCGGACTTTTCTTTTTGCTTCTTTTTCTTTTCTGGACTGGAGGTATTTTATGACGATGAATCAGCAGGCTGCGCTGGAGCGGCAGCGGGCGCTTTACCGGGAGAAGAACGCCCATCTCGGAAAGTATCTGGAGCCGGTGGAGCCGTTTGAGTTTTACCGGGAGATTTTCCCTGAGGGATCGTTTGAGCGCAGAGGTCACTTTGAGGATGCCAAGGGAAATGGTATCGCTCTGGTGGTACCACCGAAAAACGGTGTTGCGCTGGAGATCCAGGGAGACGGCAAAGCCCACCGTCATGTGATCACAGATGAACTGAAAGAGCTGGAGGACATCAAGGACACGGAGTTTACGATCATGTCCCCGATTTCGTATTTCGGTCGGAAGCGAAATGGGAAAAACGCACGGTATCTCTATGCGATGGTGTTCGATCTGGACGGCGTGGGTATGCCGCAGCTCCGTGACACGCTGCATCAGATGAACAAGGACATTATTCCCAAGGCTACCTTCGTGGTAAACAGCGGGACGGGGCTGCATCTGTATTATGTGCTGACCGAGCCGATCCCTATGTACCCGCACAATCAGAAGATTTTGAAAGAGCTGAAATACGCTCTCACCCGGCAGATCTGGAACAGGTTTACCTCGTCCATCCGTGAGCCGCAGATGCAGGGTATTTTGCAGGGCTTCCGTGTGGTGGGAACCGGCACAAAGCTGGGAAAGGAATATCCCGTGGTGGCCTATCGGTATGGCGGTGCGGTGGAGCTGGAGAAGCTGTTTGACTATATCCCAGACAGCAACGGTGAGCAGCAGCGCATACAGGCGCTCATGCGAAAGAGCCGCCTGTCACTGGCCGAGGCAAAAGAGAAGTACCCAGACTGGTATGAGCGCCGGGTGGTGAAGAAGGAACGTCGGGGGCGCTGGACGGTGAAGCGGGATCTCTATGACTGGTGGCTGCATCGGATCGCCGACGAGATCCGTGTGGGCCATCGGTTCTACGGGATTATGACGCTTGCCATCTATGCCAAAAAGTGCGGCATAGACGAAGAAGAGCTGCGCCATGACGCTTTCGCGCTGATTAAGCCATACGACGATATGAGCGTGGAGGACATCAACCGCTTTACGAAGGACGATGTGGTGTGTGCTCTGGAGATGTTCAATGAGGACTATGTGACTTTTCCGAGGGATGATATTGCAAAGATATCTGGTCTGACTATGCCGGTCAATAAGCGGAATTGGCGCAAGCAAAAAGACCATTTGGAGATTGCAAGGGCCATTAGGGATATTGGGGTTCGGCAAAAGGGAAAAAAGGATTGGAGAGATGGAAACGGCAGGCATAATGCGGAATGGGAGGTCTATAGGTGGCGGCAGCAGCACCCGGAAGGGCGCAAGGCGGACTGTATCCGAGATACTGGTCTGAGCAAGCCAACGGTCTACAAATGGTGGGACAGTGAGCCGCCTGCGGTGTGGCAGGAGGATGGTCACATGGTCGCCAGAGTCCGGCCGTCCCAGGCACTGAGCGATTTGCTGGTGGAGGCTTTGAAAAAGGACGGAGATTAGGGGCTATTTGGGGGCCTTTATCCCCGCAGGACGGCGTTTGCGGTGCGCTGAGGGTAGAGATGCTGACCCGCTCTGAAAAGCGGCCCAGAGGGGCGACAAAGAGGCTTTTTCTCCTTCTATGCGTCCGCAATACGGCGAGGGCAGCATTGCAGGTGGGAACCGAGGAATGATATTGACAATGTAAATAAAATCGAATACAATAGAAATACTAAAGGAAGAAAGGGGCTGAAATTATGGCAAGCACGAATATCAATATCCGCATGGATACTGACTTGAAGATGCAGTTTGAGGCTTTTTGCGCTGATATGGGAATGACGATGACAACCGCTTTCAATGTTTTTGCAAAAAAGGCGGTGCGTGAGTATCGTATTCCCTTTGAGATCAGCGGCGAAGTGCCGAATGCTGTCACGAGAAAAGCAATCGAGGACGTAGAGAATGGGATTGGAATGAGCAGGGCTTTTTCCTCCGTAAAAGAGCTGATGGAGGATCTGAATGCTGACGATTAAGTATCAGACGGCCTTTAAGAAGGACTATAAGAGAATTGTCCGGAGAGGCTATGACGTGCGGCTGCTGGAGGAAGTAATTAGTATTTTGGCGGAACAAAAGCCGCTGCCGGAGATATATCGGGATCATAACTTGTCCGGAGATTATATCGGGTGCAGGGAATGCCATATAACTCCGGACTGGCTTTTGATCTATGAAATCAAGAATGATGAGCTTGTTCTCTGCTTGACCAGAACGGGAACGCATAGTGACTTGTTCTGAAAAATGAGAGGGAGAGCGTGGTGATACGGTGGCAAAAACGATCCGGCAGATAGCCGACGAGATAGGGGTATCAAAGACAGCGGTAAGTAAGCAAATCGCAAACCTTGGTTTGCGATCAGGTTTGCGAAAAAACGGAAACCAGTTTGCGATTGATGAACAACAAGAAGCGTTGATAAAACAGGCTTTTTTTGAAAAAACGAAAACTGAAATCGAAAACCAATCGCAAACTAAAACGCAAACCGAAAACCACGAAGTTGGCGATTTAGTTTGCGTTTTACGGGCCACCATCGACACGCTACAAGGGCAGCTTGAAGTGAAAGACCGGCAGATCGAGCAGCAGGCTAAGACCATTACCCGGCTCACTGACGCGCTGACCGCCGCACAGCAGACGGTGCAGGCAGCGCAGGCACTTCATGCCGGAACGATGCACCAGCAGCGTCTTTCTAGTGAGGTTGGATGTGCTGTTGCTTCGGTAGAGCTGGAACGACCTAAGAGTTTTTGGAGTAAGATTTTTAGAAAATAGAAATGAAGGTGTAACAATGGAATTTATTGCGGCTATTATAACATTTATTGCAGGCTATTTGGGCGCAACAATGGGAGCGGTTATGAATTGGCCGGATGCGGGAGCTATTGTTGCAATAACGGTTATGGGTTTTTTCATTCTAAAAAGAATGAAAAAAGACGAGTAAAAAAGCTGCAGAGAAGCCTCTGCAGCTTTTTTGTTAGGTCACGCTTTTATTTTAGTAGGTAACGGTGACAGCTCTTGCAACGTAAGGGACTACGGTAGCTACGCTGGCGGAGAAACTTGGTGTGCCGTTTACATCAATTCCAACGCTAATATCGCCGAAACCAATGGTCTTGTGTGCGTATCCAGCTTGGATATTTACGCTTTCATCGGCAATCATGCCGTAGCGAATGTATGCACTGAAGTAATAGTCCCTTGCACCACCGGTGCAATAATCACATCTTGGAGAAATTGGAACAAAGTGCATTACAGGAATAAATCGTTCATAGTCAAAGCTTAAATCTTCATCGATGGTGTTGGAACTTGATACACTTCGATTTTTGTATGTTTTTTGTGTGCAGCCGCTGGTACAGGTGAAAGTTTGAGAAACAGAACCATATTCACTATAACTGTCATCGAAAGTTCCAGAAGTGCCCAAAACAAAGGCGTCTTGCAATGCAATAGCAGGATATTCTTGCCATGTTCCCCTTGCCCATACGGAATAGTATTTCTCACGGCCAACAGTTTTGATGTAACTGTAATTTGTAGTGATTTTCATATATCCATCATCTGATGTCCAATCGGCTAAAGGAATAGCGTCAAAATTGGAAACGATGGTGTTTCCTTCATCATCAACTCGTACATAAGAAGATGAAGTGCTGATGTTATCATAGGTGAGGAAAGAAAGAATTTCTTCTTCGGGTAAATCTTGGTACTCTTGACCGGTGTAGTCCAAAATATAAGTTGCAATTTCGTAATCAGAAATGGCAGGATTTGCAGTGTGCACAGCATTCACAAAGTCGTCCAAATTATTAAAGGTGTTCGTAATTGCTCCACTTTCACTGGTTGTTTGCGTAACTTGAATTGTTGCGTCTGCGATAGCAGATAAGTCAGTTGAACTGTCGGCTGCAAAAGCGGTAGCAGACATAGTGCAGACCATAGCGAGAGAAAGAATAATCGATAAGGATTTTTTCATGTAAAGACCTCCTTTTACTTTGGTGGGCAGGTATGCTTAAACTGAGTATATCGGCCCATGGGAATCACCTCTTTCTGTGGATGGGATTTAAACAAATTATACTAAAAATCGATGATAATGGCAAGATAATTTTGCTAAAATGACTCGGGCCTGATAATGAGTGTCCCTTGCTGGAGGCAGAGGCAGCGCATGACCGGCAGCACAAGCGACCGATAGACGCAGCCAGCTCCAGCAGTCCACGCGGAAGCGCGCAAAAGCACTTTCATACTGCCAGCCCATAAAGGGCGGCGGTGTGAAAGTGCTTTTGCGTTACTTTCTCACCAGAAAGTAACAAAGAGGTTGCCTTATCGGTAGCTGTATGGTAAAATGGGAGCAAGATAAAATACGGGAAAACGGTGCAGAAGAAAGGACGGGTGAGCGGTATCGGCACAACCATTTCTGGCATGATGGGACAGGGTAGTATCCGGCATAACAAC